>DASTAW010000009.1 GCA_035712365.1 Terriglobia bacterium | reverse complement strand
CAACAGCACGTGCTCCCGCGTCTGCGGCATCGGCCCGTCGGTCGCCGCCACCACCAGGATCGCTCCGTCCATCTGCGCCGCCCCGGTGATCATGTTCTTGATGTAGTCGGCGTGCCCCGGGCAGTCCACGTGCGCGTAGTGCCGGTTCGCCGTCTCATACTCCACGTGCGCGATCGCAATCGTGATCCCTCGCGCCTTCTCCTCCGGCGCGTTGTCAATCGTGTCAAACGCCCGAAACTGGATCTTCGGATTGTGCTTCGACAGCACCTTCGTGATCGCCGCCGTCAATGTCGTCTTCCCGTGGTCAATGTGCCCGATCGTCCCAATGTTCATGTGCGGCTTCGATCGGTCAAATTTTTCCTTCGCCATACCTATCGCCTCATCATTGAATTCGAAAAGTTCTCAGCTTCAACCTTGATCCTGATTTATCGTCTATTTCCCAACCACCCGTCCCTGGACGCGAGCAACAACTTCTTCCGAAATCGACGCCGGCGCGGGCTCGTAGCGGGCAAAGTGCATGGAGTACGACGCGCGCCCCTGGGTCCGGGAACGAAGGTCCGTGGCATACCCAAACATTTCCGCGAGCGGCACGGTAGACCGGATAATCTGCGTTGAACCTCGCCTCTCCATTCCCTCAACATGCCCGCGACGGGAACTCAGGTCGCCCAGCACATCACCCATATACTCCTCAGGCACCACGACCTCGACCTTCATCACCGGCTCCAGCAGGATCGGCCGGGCACGCCGGGCGGCCTCCTTAAACCCCATGGAACCCGCAATCTTGAAAGCGATTTCCGACGAGTCCACTTCGTGATAGGAGCCGTCGGTAAGCTTGGCCAGGATTCCCGTCATCTCGTATCCGGCGAGAACGCCACCTTCCATCGCTTCGCGTACGCCGCTGTACACCGCCGGGATATATTCCTTGGGCACCACACCGCTCACAATTTCATCAAGAAACAGGAGCTGAAGATCGGGGTCAAAGCGGCTGGTGGATTTCTTCTTCGTCAACTCGGCGATTGCCGCCGGATCAGGATGCAAGAGAGGTTCGATCTGGAGGACCACATGGCCATACTGGCCTCGGCCGCCCGTCTGGCGAACGTACTTCCCTTCCGCCTCGCTTGCCTTGCCGATCGTTTCCCGATAGGCCACCTGGGGCCGCCCAACGTTCGCGCTGACCTTGAATTCACGCATCAGCCGGTCTACCAGGATTTCAAGGTGCAGTTCGCCCATGCCGGAAATCAAAGTCTCGCCGGTATCCGGATCGGTATGCACGTGGAAGGTGGGGTCTTCCTGCATCAGCTTTGCGAGGGAGCCGGAAAGCTTTTCCTGGTCGGCTTTCGTTTTGGGTTCGATGGCAACCGAGATTACGGGCGCCGGAAACTCCATCGCTTCAAAAACCACCGGAGCCGATTCGTCGCACACGGTGTCGCCCGTCGAAACGCTCTTCAGCCCCACTGCGGCTGCGATGTCGCCAGCATAGACCTCGTTGATTTCCTCGCGTTTATTGGCGTGCATCTTAAGCAGCCGCCCAATGCGCTCGCGGCGGTCGCGCCGCGGGTTGTAAACGCTGTCACCGCTCTTGAGCGATCCGGAATAGACCCGCATAAAGGCAAGCTGGCCAACAAACGGATCAGTCATGATCTTGAAGACCAGCGCGGAAAATGGTTCATTGTCTGCCGCGTTCCGGACGATCTTTTCTTCTTCATTGGTGGGATTAACGCCTTCGATGGGCGGGATATCGAGCGGAGAAGGTAGATAAGTGACGACTGCATCCAGCAGGGTCTGGACGCCCTTGTTCTTGAATGCCGAACCGCACAGGACGGGAACAACCTTCAAGCTGATGGTGGCTCGTCGAATCGCGGCTTGCATCTCCTCGACCGAAATATCCTCGCCATGCACGTATTTTTCGAGAATGTGATCGTCGGCCTCGCCGAGGGACTCAATCATCTCTTCCCGGCGCTGCCGCGCAAGTTCCACAAGGCCGGCCGGAATATCTTCGATGTCAAACTTGGCTCCCAGAGTCTCTTCTTTCCAGATGAACGCCTTCTGCTGGACAAGATCAACCACACCCTGGAAGTTGTCTTCTGACCCGATCGGCCACTGGACCGGTATCGGATTGGCATGAACTTTCGAGCGCAGTTGACTGATGCAGGCTTCATAGTCGGCGCCAGTGCGGTCCATTTTGTTGACAAAAACCATGCGGGGGACGCGATATTTGTCCGCCTGCCGCCAGACCGCCTCTGTCTGCGGTTCAACACCTTCCACAGCGCCTAAAATAGCAATCGCTCCGTCAAGGACCCGGAGCGATCTCTCAACCTCCACCGTAAAATCTACGTGTCCCGGCGTGTCGATAATATTGATCCGGTAGTTATTCCAGAAACAGGTGGTGGCGGCCGAGGTAATCGTGATCCCGCGCTCCTGCTCCTGCTCCATCCAATCCATGACGGCGGTGCCTTCGTGCACCTCGCCCATCTTGTGCGTGATCCCTGTATAGAAGAGGACCCGCTCCGTGGTAGTGGTCTTACCGGCATCAATGTGAGCCATGATGCCGATGTTCCGAGTTTTGTTTAACGGCACTTGCCTTGGCATACTCTTATCGCACGACAGAGAATCCCGCGCTTCTCCTCCTTTCGGAAGGAGAAGGTCGCGCCCGCGTAAATCCAGTTGGCGTTGAGGGTCGCTGGATACGACCCACAAAGCGGATCGCGGTTCGAGGCCGAACCACATCCCGCCCTGTCCATGTTGACCCCGATGATCAGGGATTACCAGCGGTAATGAGCAAAGGCCTTGTTGGCCTCCGCCATGCGGTGCGTGTCATCCCGCTTCTTGACAGCGCCCCCGCGGTTATTCGATGCGTCCAGAAGTTCACCGGTAAGCTTTTCCACCATCGACTTCTCTCCGCGCGATCTCGCATAACCAATAATCCAGCGGATGCTCAGTGAAGTCTGCCGGTTTCGGTTCACCTCGACCGGCACCTGATAATTCGCGCCACCCACGCGGCGGCTCTTGACTTCCAGCGCCGGCTTCACATTCTCCAGCGCCTTTTTAAAAACCTTCAGCGGGTCGTCATTCGTCTTATCTTTGATCAAGCCCAGGGCCTCGTAGACAATCTGCTGCGCCGTCGACCGCTTGCCGTCGTACATGATGCAGTTCACAAACTTCTGCACCAGCGGATTCACATACAGCGGATCCGGCTTCACCTCCCGTCGTTCGACGTACCCTTTACGCGGCATATCGGTTTTTCATTCTCCTTTGCATTCCCCAGCGAGCTTTCCAATCCAACAGGGAAACGCTCAGGAAGCCTTTGGGCGCTTCGCGCCGTATTTTGATCGTCCCTGGCGCCGGTCTGTGACTCCCGCTGAATCCAGCGTTCCGCGAATCACATGATAGCGAACGCCAGGCAGGTCCTTAACGCGCCCGCCTCGGATGAGGACAATCGAGTGTTCCTGGAGGTTGTGACCCACTCCAGGAATATAGGTCGTCACCTCAAACCCGTTGGTCAGGCGCACTCGCGCAACCTTTCGCAGGGCCGAGTTCGGCTTCTTCGGGGTCTGGGTGTAAACACGGATGCACACTCCTCGTTTCTGGGGCGAACCCTGCAACGCGGGGCTCGACGTTTTGTACCGCTCCACCTTGCGTCCGCGGCGAACCAACTGGTTGAATGTGGGCATCCTTAACTCCGCATGGCACTGCCGCAATCGACTTTTGCGACCCTCCACGCCTTAAGAAAAATCAAAATGTACTCAAACCTTCTAAATCTACCACGAAACAGGTCTCGGGTGTCAAGGTTTCAACGGGTTTAAGTTCTCAATGCCCGCCCAGAATTTCGGTTTCCTTGGTCTTTCCCTGGTCATCGAGCTTCTTCACAAAATCGTCGGTAAGCTTCTGGATCGCCTCCAAGGCGCGTCGCTCATCGTCTTCCGAGATTTTCTTATCCTTCAATAGATGCTTCAGTTCTTCATTCGCATCCCGGCGAATGTTCCGCACGGCCGCCCTGTGGTTCTCAAGCACCTTGTGGACATGCTTCACAAGCTCCTTGCGCCTCTCCTCCGTAAGCGGCGGAATCGGCACCCGAAGGACCTTGCCATCATTCACCGGATTTAGCCCCAGATCAGAGGTTCGGATCGCCTTTTCCAGCACTGCCAGCACGGTTGGGTCCCACGGCTGCAGGGTCACCAGGCTGGGCTCCGGTGTTGCAAGGGTAGCCACCTGATTCAGGGGAGTCGGCACACCGTAGTATTCGACGCGGAGGTGGTCGAAAATCCCCACGCTCGCCCGGCCGGTGCGAAGCGTGGACAGTTCCTGTCTCAGGTCCTCCAGCGCCTTGGTCATCCTCGCTTTCGTGTTAGCCGTCGTCTCATTGATCATGATAACGCCTGCCTGACCAGGCTACGCCGCCACGAGTGAACCAATCTTTTCGCCCATCACCACTCGCTTCAGGTTGCCTGGCACCGTGAGATTGAAAACAATGATCGGCAGATGATTGTCCATACAAAGCGAAATCGCTGTGGTGTCCATCACCGCGAGGCCGCGCGACAGGACTTCCAGGTAGTTGATCCTGGTGATCATTTTGGCATCAGCCACCTTCGCGGGATCTGCGTCGTAGACGCCATTCACTTTGGTGGCCTTGAGAATGACGTCCGCCCTGATCTCCATGGCCCGCAACGCCGCGGCGGTATCGGTGGAAAAATAAGGATTCCCCGTCCCTCCAGCCAGAACGACCACGCGACCTTTTTCAAGGTGGCGAATGGCGCGACGCCGGATAAACGGTTCCGCAATTTCACGGACCTCGATCGCCGTAACAACCCTCGTCGGGGACCCCGCTCTCTCCAGCGCGTCCTGGAGCGCCAGCGCGTTGATAATGGTCGCCAGCATGCCCATATTATCAGCGACCACCCGATCGATTCCGTTCTGTGAAGCCACAACTCCGCGGATGAAGTTCCCGCCACCTGCCACAATGGCGACTTGAACGCCCATCTGCTGAATTTCGTTCACTTCGGAAGCAATCCGGGACGCCACGGCAGGGTCGATTCCAAAGCCGCGCTCACCCATGAGCGCTTCCCCGCTCAGCTTCAGCAGGATTCGGTGAAAGGCAGGTTCGCTCATATGCCAATGACGTCCTTCCGTGCGGCTTCAGGCACGGGCCTCAAATCGCGGACCCTTCCACATCGGCCTCGCCAACGGATTCGCCCACTTTGAAGCGGGCGAAGCGGCGGACCAGGATGTTTTCGCCAAATTTGGCGATCCGGGAATTAATCAATTCCTCGATCGTGACGTTTCCGGTGCCGTCTTTAATAAAATGCTGCTCATAAAGGCAGTTCTCTTCAAAAAACTTTCGCAGCCTGCCTTCGACAATTCGGTTTACCACCTCTTCGGGCTTTCCGCTCTCCGCCGTCTGTGCCCGCAGGACTTCACGTTCACGCTCGAGCACGTCCGGTCCCACATCTTCCCGGCGGATGAATCGGGGGTCCGTGGCGCAAACCTGCATGGCCAGGTCGTGAACCAGTTGCTGAAACTCTGAATTTCTGGCGACAAAATCGGATTCACAATTCACTTCGATAATCACGCCGATCTTTCCGCCGGCGTGGATATAGGAACCCACCAAACCTTCAGTAGCAGCCCGGCTGGCTTTCTTGGCCGCCGCAGCCTGGCCCCGCTTGCGCAGGACCGTGAACGCCTGCTCCAAGTCGCCACCGGCTTCGTCCAGGGCCTTCTTGCACTCCATCATGGGAGCGCCGCTCATCTCTCGCAATTTCTTGACTGTATCCAGTGAAACCGCCATCCTGTCCCCTCACCCTCCAGACGCGAAAAAGGTAGGCAGTGCGACTCAGCCTGCCTACCTTATCGGAGCGTCATCTTCTAAATACCTATTCGCTTTCAAGGCTACGCGCGTCGGAGTCGCCTTCGTCCCCATGCCGGGTTCGAGCTTTGCTCGCAAATTTCTGACGCTTCTTGGGCCGCGCGCGCCCTTGGGAATCCTCCTCATCTCCTCCCACGGCGGGGCGTGAAGTTTCCTGCTCCGCCTCTTTTTCCTCGAGTTTAAGATACTTGTCGTAGTCCTCCTCGGCGATATCGAAGGACACGTCCGCCTCGCCCACAATTAGTTCACTCGCCTCAATCGCTTCCGCCTGTCGGCGGGCCTCCAGCTCCTCGGCAGCCTTTTCTGCGGCGATCTTTTCTTCTTCCATCTGCTTTTCAAGCGCCAGTTGCCTACCTTCCAGGATGGAATCGGCAACCCGCGAGGTGAACAGCCGGATGGCCCGAAGCGCATCGTCATTACCCGGGATGACGTAATCCACAACCTCCGGATTGCAGTTTGTATCAACAATCGCCACAACCGGGATGCCCAGTTTGCGGGCTTCAAGGACAGCGATCTCCTCCTTGTTGGAGTCGATCACGAACAGAGCGTCGGGCAGTCCGGGCATATCCTTGATGCCGGCCAGGTTTTGGTCCAGATGCTTGCGTTCACGCTCCAGCCGCTGAACCTCCTTCTTGGTCAGAAGGTCATACCTTCCGTCCCTGCTCATCTCCTCCAGCTCGCGCAGACGCTGGATCGACTTCTGGATGGTCGTATGGTTCGTCAGCAGCCCGCCAAGCCAGCGGTGGTTGATATAGAACATCTGGCATCGCTGCGCTTCTTCCGCCACCGCCTCCTGCGCCTGCCGCTTTGTTCCCACAAACAGAATCACCCTGCCGTTGTGGGCGAGGTCGGCAAGAAACTTGGTCGCCTCCTTGAAAAGCTTGAGGGTCTTCTGGAGATCGATAATGTAAATGCCGTTCCTCTCCCCATAGATATACTCCTTCATCTTGGGGTTCCAGCGGCGGGTCTGGTGGCCAAAGTGGACTCCGGCCTCCAGAAACTCCTTCATCGTGATCGTCGACAAATCTCCTCCAACGCCATAAAAATCAGGGGCGTTCACCGGCCCGCAGTCGAAGGCAGGCGCCTGGGCCCCTCAATCTCTGTGTTACCGCTTCGAGAACTGGAACCTCTTGCGCGCACCCTTCTGGCCGTATTTCTTTCGTTCTTTGGCGCGCGGGTCGCGGGTAAGGAAGTCGCTCTGTCGCAAGCGGGGACGCAACTCGGGGTCAAACAGGATCAGTGCGCGGGAGATACCCAGCCGGACAGCTCCCGCCTGGCTGTGAATCCCTCCACCCCGGGCATTTACCATAATATCAAATTTGCCGTCGTTCTCCGTAAAAACCAGCGGCTGGCGAACCTCGGCACGCAACGCTTCGGAGGGGAAATACTGCTCAAAGGAACGGCGATTTACCTGAATTTTTCCCGTGCCGGGGGAAAGCCTTACCCGCGCAACCGAAGTCTTTCTTCGTCCGGTACCCCAAAATTGACTCAATTCAGCCACACCTTCTCCTCATGTATTGCTATTGATGTCTTGATCGTTACTAAACCGCCAGGCGGGCCGGCACAGGATTCTGTGCCTGATGCGGATGCCTTGGACCAGCATAGACCTTGAGTCGTGTCGCCAACCGGCTTCCCAGACGAGACTTGGGAAGCATTCCCAGGACGGCTTCGCGTACAAGTTCTTCCGGCTTGGTCTCCAGCATCCGTTGAGCGGAAATTTCCTTCAGCCCACCCGGATATCCCGTGTAGTGCCGGTAAACCTTCTGCTCAAGCTTTCTCCCGGTCAAACGTACCTTTTCGGCGTTAACAACAATAATACCTTCGCGGTGGTCCGAAAACGGGGTCCAGTCCGGCGATTCTTTCCCGATCAGAATCCGCGCGGTGCGCGCAGCAAGCCTCCCCAGGACGACCCCCTCAGCATCAACCAAGTGCCAGCGGATTCTTCCTCGTTCCTTTTTCTGAAAGTGCGTATTCAATTCTCTTATTTCCCTAATTTCAAATGGGTGAACCTTTCTATCTTCACCTAGTTTCGCTCTACTTGTCAACCTAGCTCTTCAGTAAAAACCCGCTCCTGCGGGGCTGCCATCCGGTTCGCCTAATATATCACGATGTGATATACTTGCGCTATGAAGCGATCGGGCTCCCCGGCGGACCATCTTCAGGCGACCACCGGACTTCGAGGCCTTCGCCGTCTGGCGGACTTTCGGTATCAGCTCCGAAAATTCCTCCGCTTCAGTGAAAGGGCCGCCCGCTCAACCGGTCTAACGCCGCAGCAGCACCAGCTCCTGCTTGGCATAGCAGGTTTTACAGGCAGGGGGTGGGCTACCATCGGAGAGCTTGCTGAATTTCTGCAGGAGCGCCACAACGCTGTTGTCGGACTGGTCCAGCGAGCCGAACGCCACGGACTCGTCCGAAAGAGCCGGTCCGAAAGCGACCACCGCATCGTGCAGGTTTTCATTCTGCCTGAAGGTGAAAGATTGCTGAACACGCTGACCGAGCTTCACCAGAAGGAGATCCGGAAGCTTCGGATTGGAAGCCCGAATCTCAGGGATTTGCTTGCCGGCCATGACTAAGAAAGTGAAAAGTCTCGTGAACCATTCCCGACTGCGAAAGTATACAGGAGTGTTGCGTCAGGACCTGGCCGCTACGTATTCCCGTGACCTCCACAAATGGCTGTTCGTGGCGCCTGTCATCGGCCTGCTCACGGGGCTTATCATCACAGGAATATCGATCGTTATTCTGCACCTGATGTGGCCGCCGATTCTTGCCTACCTCCTTCACCATCACTGGGCCATCATTCCAGTCCTGCTTTTTGGTTTCGTGGTGACCGGGCTGATCATGCAGGGCTTTGTTGCAAATCCCAACGAGCACTCAACCGAGGAAATCATCCGTTCCTATCACGAGCATCAGGGCGATATCAACATGCGGAATTTCCTGCCGAAGATAGCCGCCGCTATCACCACGGTTGGGCTGGGAGGGAGCGCGGCGCTCGAAGGCCCCAGCATTTACGGCGGTGGCGCCATCGGCTCGTGGCTGTGGGGGAAGCTTCGCAGATTCAGGCTTGAACCGCGCGATCAGCGCATCATGCTGATCAGTGGAGCTGCGGCCGGCATGGCCGCGGTCTTCCGCGCTCCGCTCACCGGCCTGGTGTTTGCACTCGAGATGCCATACAAGGACGACCTGGCCCATGAGGCGCTTGTGCCATCGCTCATTGCCTCGGTTGTTGCCTACGGAACTCTGGCTTCATTTCTCGGGTCGCGCCCTCTGTTCGACTTTGCCGGGACCTCATCATTTTCGCGGAAAGACCTGTTCTGGTCCGCCGTGCTTGGGGCCTTATGCGGGCTCATCGCTATGGCCTTCGATATCACTTACCGGCGGTTTCGGAACTTTGTCGTCAACTTTTCTGCCGCCCACTGGATCAAGCTGGCGATGGGAGGCCTGCTGACCGGCGTGTGCGGCCTGACGTTTGTTTTGATTTTCAAGGGCTCGCTGATTCCCATCGGGCCCAATTATGAAGCGGTGGGCAAGATTCTCCTGGGCCGCCACACCACCATCGAGCTGGCCCTGTTTGGAGTATTCAAGCTTGGCGCAACACTCTTTTCGCTGGGAAGTGGCGGCGTCAGCGCCATGTTTGTGCCGCTTTTCCTTACAGGGGCCTCTTTTGGGACTGCGTTCAACCAGGCCCTTGTTCACAGCCCCTCGCCAGACCTCTACGCGGCGGTCGGCATGGCAGCATTCATTGCAGGTGGCTACAAGACTCCCCTTGCAGCAGTCGTCTTCGTGGCGGAAGCCACGGGTGGACACGCATTCCTCATACCCGCGCTGGTGGGGGCGGCCGTTGCATACGCGGTGTCAGGAGAAGCGTCCGTCTCAGCTGACCAGCGCCTCCATGAAGGCGTCCGAATGCAGGAACTCGGTCACGTTCCGGTTCGCCGTGTGATGCAGGAAAACGTGGTGTCCCTCCAGGCGTCATCCAACCTGCAGGCGCTGGCGAATGCGGCCCAAAACCACGCGCACCACACCGTATTTCCCGTTTATGAAGGAAAACGCTTGCTGGGCACGGCGGCCCTGTGGTCGCTTTGGAAAGTAGACCCGCGGCTCTGGGCGCAGACTCCAGTTGCCGCTATTACGGAGAAAGATGCCTCCAGGGTTTCCGCCGATTGTGACGTCATGGAAGCCCTGCGGCTGCTGAGAAAGCAGTCCGGACAGCATATCCTTCTGGTCACTTCAGAGGACGGTCAATTGGCGGGCGTGGTTACCAGGACCGATATTCTGGGCGCCCTGGAGCGCCATCTCTTCCACAGCGGATCGTCAGGATACACGAAGAGCAGTCTGGAGCTCTCAAAAACCTGACACCGCCCACCACCTGAAGGCATCGAACCGATGTTCTGATAGCTCCAAAGAGTCTATCAACGGTTTCCCCTCCGCAGCAGATGCGCCGCAGCCTTTCTTCGCAGCGCCAAACCGCGGCATTCCTGTTACAATCAACGTCGCAGAAGGCAGACCTCATGGCTGGAACAGGCTGGAAAGTGGAAACGCTGTTGCCGGGCAGTTGGCACAGCGCCGCATCGGTGCTGCTGTCGAATGGGGGGCGCCATTTCGTGGTCGACACCGGCATGCCGCATGAAGAACACTTGCTTGTGAACGCCCTCCGGCAACACGGCCTTAATATTACAGATATCGACAGCATTATTAACACTCACTTCCACATCGATCACGTTCTTAACAATTCTCTGTTTGCCGGCAGCTCCATTTACGCTACCCAGGAATCTCACGACTGGTGCTGTTCTCTCTACTCCGACCTCCTGGACAGCCAGCGATGGGAAAAGCTGATTCTGAAATATTATCCGCAAACTCTTGAATACGATCATGCGGTGGAACGCCTGCACCAGATGCGCAAGTTCACGTTGCGGTGGTGGGACCGGAAGCGCCTTGGGCGCGCCTCTCAGCGCTGCTGGCTCGAATCTCATTCATTGCCGGAAGGGCTGAAAATATCCTTAACGTCGGGCCACGTTCCCGGGCATGTGTCGGTAATCATCCCGGAGAAGGAGCAGATGACCGTCGTAGCCGGCGACGCTTGCCTCAGCCGCTCAGAAGACGTCCGCGTGCTGACGATGATTCCGCGCGATCGCGAACAGGCCCGCCTGGATCGCCAGCAGGTGCTGGATCTCGGCGCCAGAATCTTCCCGGGCCACGATGTCGAATTCATGAAAAACGGGAATTAGGCCAAAGGACTTGGGCTAAGGCCGTCAAAAAGGCTGCAATCTCCCCAGATATTCATCGAGAGCGGCCTGCCAGGGCCTGAGCAGCGAAAAACCCGCTTCCTGCAAAGCCCGCATCTCCAATACAGCGTATTTCAAACGCTTGGCTGGACGGCCCATCTGGTCGGCTGGAACACCGGCAAGCCTGCTGATGTCAAGTCCCGCCTTCTCCGCCGCATACCTGGCCAGCTCGTAGCGGCTGCAGGTCCCCTGGTTGGTGAGATGGTAAAGTCCTGAGGGTCCCCTCTCAACCACTTCGAGAATCTTCTCAGCTCCGTCCAGTGTGTACAGCGCGCTCGCCGTCTGGTCCTCAGCCACTACGTACGATTGGCCCGATTTCATGGCCCTCAGGCCCTTGTCAATAAAGTTCTCCTTTCCAGGGCCGAAAAGGACAGAGACACGGAATATCCAATATCGTGGCAGCGCCGCCACCAGTCGCTCGCCGAGCAGCTTGGTTCGGCCGTAGACCGTTGGAGGCACGGCACGGTCAGTCTCCACATAAGGAGTCAGACTCTCGCCGTCGAACACAGCGTCGGTCGAGATATAGGCCACGCCGGCGCCGACCTCTCGCGCTGCCTCCGCGACATGGCGCGTGCCATGGACGTTGACCAGAAAGGCCTGCGCCGGATCCGTTTCGCAAGCGTCAGGACTGGGATTGGCTGCGGCGTGGACCACGACGTCAGGGCGTAATTTCTGGAACAGCGCCTGCACCTCTTCGAACCTTGTGATATCCGCTTCGGCCCTTCCCACCGAAAACACCGTATGGCGTTTGCTGATGACCTCGACGAGCCCGTGGCCGAACAATCCTGTCGCGCCGGTAACAGCAAAGTTCATCGCTTCAGCCCTTCTATTGAACTTCAACTCATCAATCGATCAATCAGAATCACGGATGGTTTATCCGGGAGAAGCAAAACCTATTGAGGTCCCTTTTGTGAACTCAGATGGTCCACGTATCTGCGCAGTTCTCGCGTAATGGCCTGCGCAACCTGCTGGCTTGAAAGCCCGCCGGCGCCAATCTCGACCTCCGTGCCGGGAGGACTGCTGACCTCACGTTTCGGCTTCTGCTGCATGATGTCCGCCTTCCACACCTGGTGTCCGGTGACCCAGTCATCCACAATAATTGAAAACATCACGTGCTTTTGGCGGCGGTCCTTTGGCACTTCCTTTGGCTGGGGGATGCCTCGCCGCAACTTGTACTGGACTTCCGTCTCCGGTTCGTAAGCCTTCATCACAAGGTCCACACCTTCAATCTGGCGGGTAGGCTTGTATTTGCCCCATGCGCTGAGATCATTCACAATCCAGCCATCGAGATTCTCTGGCATTTTGCCGACGTACATCAGCTTTCCGTCCACCAACGGGTTCTGAGTTCTCTGGTTGGTCTGTTGTCCCGACAGCGGGGCCGAAAGCAAGCAGAGGGAAAGTAGACAATATCGGGCAAGTTTCATCTCAGTTCCTTCCGGCTTTTTGTTGATGCATCTGGACGCGCCCTCTAATATCATACAGCACGTGTCCGAATTCGCTGTTCGCCCGTTCTTCCTGCCGGGGGTTCCTATGCTATGGAAGCCTATTGCGATGGGCAAGCGAACAAATATGCATTACGAGTAGTTAAGGGCGACTGCGATGCGTGTTTACCAGCCGGAAGCGGGGCCCTGCCCAATGTCAAGGAGGAGTTGATGAAACCAAGCTTCAGGTGGATTATGTGCATGGTTCTGGCCGGATTGTTCATGGTGCCTGCGGCAGTCATTGCCCCGTGCCAGGACGGGAATCCAGCAGCGGCTTCGAGCAAGGCTGTAAAAGAACAGCACCGCAGGGAATTGCGGGATCAGCGCCACCGAATTAAGCAGCGCCGGCAGGACATGCGGGCGGAAGTTCGCCGGTCGGATCCTCACGCCAAGCCGCCCAAAGCCGAACGTCATCAAACGAGGAAAGTCCAGAATCAATCAAAAAGCCAAAACCCTAATCTGCGCCGTGCCCAAAAGGATAACCGCAGTCGCCGACCAGCCCGTCCGCAAGTTCGCACAAACTGACCACCGGCATTAAGTCTGCCCTCCGAAACTTTTTCCGCAGCCGCGGGTTTCATCAACAGTAGCAGGAACTACCGGATGCGACGGAGGACAACGATGATGCGAAACGAACTCAAGTGGTTGTTGACTGTAGTTCTGGCTGGGACGTTCGCGGCTGCACCGGCAAGCTTTGCCCGCGGACAATCTGGACCCGAAGCCGTGAACAATCGCGTGGACAGGCGGCAGGATCGCCGGGCGCTGCGGCATGACGAGCGCAAGATCGATCGACGGCAGGTAAAACTTCATTCGGACGTCAGGCAATTTGGACCCCAAAGCCCGCAGGCGCGCGCAGACCGGCGCCAGTTGCGCCACGTTAGGCATCAATTCAGGCGTCAGGCCCGTGACCTGCGCCAGGACCGCAGGGAAGCCCGGAGCCGCTGAGGAGCCCGCGACGCCTCTGAACGAGGACACGACGGCAGCGGGGCGCATCCCACTTCCCCGCTGCGCCGCGTGTCGTTCACACCTGTCCCGCCATGCGATGACTTCGTCCCGTGCCCACGCAATTGGCTTCAGGTAATTTCTGCCAACGCCTTCAAAACTTCTTCGAGGTCCGGCAATTCCCGCAAGGCATAAACCTTTGACCACGCAATCCTGCCATTCTTATCTACAATAAAAATCGCACGGTCATTCACAAAGGGGATTTCGTGCCGGGTCGGCGGAAACACTCCGTAAGCCTGCGCCGTGGCAGCATAAGGCCATCGGTCCGCAGCCAGGGGGAATTTCAATCCTCCCAGGGATTCTTGAAAGGCAATGTGGGAGAAAACTGTGTCGGTGCAGACGCCCACGACCTGGGCGTTCAACTCGGCAAACCTCGAGAGATTCTGCTGGATTGCCGAGAGTTCATTCTGTCAAACGGGCGTGAAGTCCAAGGCATAAAACGCCACCACGACCCTCTCGCCTCGGTGATTGGAAAGCTTGAACTCCTCCTGCTCATCGCCGATCGCCGCCTTAAGATTGAAATCCGGCGCCGTATCTCCAACGTTCAGTGGCATCTATATCTCCTCTCAGGAATCTGGTGGCGTACGAGGCGGCCTGCACTCGGCGGTCGAATAGGCCCGGCTCCACGCGCCTTCCTTCAGCTTTGAAGCTCCAGGCTATTTTACGGGATGAGGAACTTCGAGGTACAGGGAGAATTTCTGGCGAAGCCCGCGCTTCAACTGCCGGTCTTAAGTGTACGCGGCCGTGAAGGTTCAGGCACGGATTTGCGCCGGAGCATCGCAATCTCTTGCCCGGTCAGCGCGCGCCATTTGCCCACTTCGAGTCCCTCCAGCGTAAGGGGGCCGATGCGGGTCCGGACAAGTTTGAGCACTTTGAAGCCCACCGCTTCGATCATGCGCCTGACTTCGCGGTTCTTGCCTTCTGTCAGCACGATTTCGAGCCGGGTGTATTTCCCGCGATCTTCCAGGCGCCTGACGCGCAGCGGCCGCGCCCAATCGCCGCGCTTCATTTCCACGCCACGGGACAGTTGAGCAATCGCTTCATCACTCACCAGCGCGTTGATTTTCACCAGGTAAGTTTTTGGAACCTCGGATTCCGGGCTCATCACGCCGTGTCCGAATTCCGTGTCGTTGGTCAGCAGCAGCAGGCCGGAGGTGTCTTTGTCCAGGCGTCCGACGGGCGCCACCCAGCGGCCGCTTGTTCCCAGCAGATCGTAGATGGTCTTGCGGCCGTTCGGATCGCCGTGGCTGGTGATCACACCTTTGGGCTTGTAAAGCAGAAGATACGTGTGGGGCGCCGGCCGCAGACGCTTGCCGTCCAGATGGACCACATCGCTCTCGGGCCAGATCCATCGCTCCGGGTCGCGCTCGACTTTGCCGTTCACCTTCAAACGGCCGGCCCGGATGATCTCGAGCGAGGCGGTGCGCGATGCAATCCCGAAACGGGAAAGCACGCGGTCAAGCGTCATGGCGCTCTTCGTGGCCATCCCTCATCCTGAAGCCTTCCGCGCTGCCCTGTCTGGCCAGGAGATTCCGAGACTATCTTGAGGCCGGCGCCTGCTGGACGGCCGATCGCGGACTCTCGGCGGCCAGTGATGGAGTTATGGACGAAACTGCGCTTTCCGCCCGCCAACCGAGAGACTCCGCCGAGAGCAGCACGAGGACAATCCAGACGAGGTCCGCTACTAGGAGGTGGGCAATCTGCATTGTCACAGGAGTGAGCAGCACGATGTTCACGGCGCCAAAGCAGAATTGCAGCAGCACCAGCCCCGCCAGTCGCCGGGCCATGCGTTTGGCGGCCGCCGGGCCGGGCGAACTCAATACCACAACAGCCAATACCAGCAGGTAACCTCCCACCAGCACGGCAACCAGGGGATGAATAATGCGGAGGTGAAGAATAGGAGCCGCCGTGCCGGAGAAATCCCATCGGAAAGCTTCTGCCAGCGATTTGGCGGGATAGAGCGTGTCGGCGAGCGCGGCAATGGTGCCCGTTACGGCGATCACGATAGCGCCGAGCAGGCCTGCGCCGTATGCGACATAAAGCCCCTTGGCCGGAGCTGGCCGCGGCCGAGATGCCCGCGAATCGCCCGAAACTCCGCTGCCCGCCGCCCAGGCCGTGAGAGCCAGCGACGCCAGCAGCAGAAAAGTGTTGACCAGGTGCACGGAAAGGACCACTACCCGGCCCATGGAGACGACGTTGCCAACCTCGCCGAACAGCACCAGCGCGGCTCCCACCAGGCCTTCCGTCAGCGTGAAAAAACCTGCAGCCACAGCACAGCGCCGGACAGGATGGCCGCGGCCAAACCGCCGGAAAGCCATCCAAACGAGCCCGATGACCAGCAGAACGTCGATGCCACTCGTTGCGCGGTGGGAAAATTCAATCAGCGTGGCAATCTGGTCGGCGTGCGGAATCACCACTCCCTGGCAGAGTGGCCAATGGTCGCCGCAGCCCGCGCCGGAACCGGTGGCGCGTACCACCGCCCCCCACAGAATCACCAGGATGTTGTAGCCCAGCACCATCCAGGCATAGGTGGCAAACCTGCCCGGCGCAAGCTCTTTTTTGGCGTGGGTCATAACTAAAAATGGTAACACAATGGAGGGCAGGCCCGGCATTCCCTAAACCATGCGGGGAAATACAGAAGTGCCGAACTGAAGATCGACCCCACGAATGTCTTAGGCGCTGCGGAAATCGATTCGAACTGCGGAGATGGGCGTGCCGATCACCTCAATGCGCTTCAGGTCGCGTGTTCCGATGCCGAGGTCTTCAGCGAGCTTCAGCGTACTGTCGCATCCTTCAAAGGGCGCGGTCCCGCGCACAGCCATCGGGTTGAAACCCATGAGGGCCGTCGCTACTGCGTCGGTGGTTACAGGATTTGTGCCCGCCACCAGCACTCCCGCGTGTACCGGGCGGCAATGGTCGATCCAGGGCCCTTCCCCGCCCGCTACCGTATGGATGCCGTCAATGATGGCCAGATGGATTGGGCGCGCATGCACAAGGTCGGCGGTGATACGTGGGACGCGATAGCCAGGCTGACGCGGCGAACTCGGATCGTTTTCCGAAAGCGCCGTCTTGGAGGGCTGACGGTCGCCGTCGTGCAACATGCCGCGCGAACCTTTCACCACGTCCGACGGCTTGTCGATACCTGCGCCATGCCCGTAAATGGTGCAGGGCGTAATGCCAAATGAATTCTTCATGGAAAGCGTTACGCCAGCCGTCGCATGTTCCTTCAGCTTGGCGAGAGACACATAAACATCCACATCGCTATAGACAGGATTTAAATCATAGGCGCGGAACATCAGACCGCCACCGGGAACCCAGAGCCGTTTGTACGTTCCGCCCGGTCCGGCGTAATTGCTGTCCACAAAATCCACTCGGGACGCCGCGCTGGCAAAATCGTGCGGATTCCAGCCGGCGTCGGACATGAATTGCTGCAGAGAGCGCGACGGGCTCAGCGAGCTTTCCACCAGAATAATTCTACGCGCGCCGGCCTGTCCCAGCAGGTGGACGGTGTTGCCGATCACCTCCGGATGCACCCAATGGGTCATGCCGATCGGCATACCCTGCACCCTGTCCGTCGTGTGGCCCGTCATGTTGATCTTCACAGCCACCGTCTTGCCGCGCACGATGCGCGACAGGCCCCCAATCTGGTCAAACATCCTGGCCAGCGTGGGACGGACCTCGGGTCCGTATTCCATGCACTTTGCCACGGCAACCGGAGGCGCCGGCGGAGTGGCGGCTCCAAAAGTGTGGCGCGGAGCCAGAGCGAGCCCGGCAAGCGCTGCCCCGAAACCCTGGATGAATTCCCGGCGATTGGCGTGGACGGTCATCGTGCACCCCCATTTGTGGAACTGGCTACATGAACCGATGATATTCCAGGACTGGATCTAGTGCAATGGGATGAGGTCAATGGCCCCAGCTGCTATGTTGATACCCGTGCAATGGGTCATTTAAACGCCGCGAAAACACTGGCGGAACTCCCAGTATCGGGGCTCGGCGTCATGGAGGTTGTCGTATTTGTCTGGGTCGTCGAAACGATTTTGTATTGAATGGCCACGCGCGGGTTTGCGGCATTCGCGGGAAACAAGTAGCCAGGGCCAGCCGCCCAGCTCGTCTGATTCGCACCCTTGCCTTCCATGTAGATCAAGATGTCATTGGCATTCGACGTCGTCAGTGGACGCGAGACAAGTCCTCCACCCGAAGACGTGGAATTGATGCTCGCATCCTGGGCCGAAACAGTGACGATGCCGCTCACTTCGTAGCAGACCATGGTCGCCGGATTGGAGACGGGCGAGGAGAAGTTGGCACGCACCCAGGTGAGAGCGACAGAGTTCGTGATGTAACGCATATCGGCGCGGTTTGTTGTATTGGGAGAAACATACCCGCTCGCGACCTGACTCCAGCCGGTCTGCCCCGCGCTGTCCGTCATGGTCCAGGTATCCGTGCTATTGTCGCCCTCGCGCACGCCGCAGATGATTGCACTGCCTGCTTGAGTCGCGATGTTCACGGTGATGGACGAAACGCCGGTCAGGTTGGCGTTCTGCGCCTGCAACACGCTGATCCCACCGCCAGCAGAGTTAATCGTGATACTGAGCGCCTGCGTAGCGGTCTGGGAGTTGACGTCCGTCACCTTCACCGTGAAGTTGCTGACGCCGCTGCCCGTCGGCGTCCCCGTGATGGCTCCTGTCGAGGAGTTCAAGGTCAGCCCTGCCGGCAGGCTGCCTGCGCTGATCGACCAGGTGTAGGGCGTCGTCCCGCCACTGGCCGCCAGCGTGGCGCTGTAAGCTGTGTTCTGCGTGCCGTTGGGCAGTGATGTGGTGCTGATGGCGAGCGCCGGAGGATTCACCGTGATGCTCAGCGCCTTTGTGGCCGTCTGAGAATTGGCATCGCTTACCTGTACGGTAAAGTTGCTGGTTCCCGTCCCCGTCGGCGTCCCGCTGATCGCCCCCGTCGAAGAGTTCAAGGTCAGCCCCGCCGGCAGGCTTCCGGCAGTGATCGACCAGGTATAGGGCGTCGTCCCGCCACTGGCCGCAAGCGTGGCGCTGTAAGCCGTGTTCTGCGTCCCATTGGTCAGAGAGGCGGTGGTGATCGTGGGCGAGGGAGGAGAACCGGAACTCTTGAACGCCGCAAAAATGCCAATGGAAGAACTTCCCGAGTCCGGATTCGGCGTCATCGATGTCATCGTGTTCGTCTGGCTCGCTGATACGATCTTGTATTGAATCGCCATCCGGGCATTGAAAGCGTTGGCCGCAAACACATAGCCCGAACCCGCCGTCCAACTGGTCTGGTTCGCACCCTTGCGTTCCATGTAAATCAGAATGTCATTGGCGTTCGACGTGGTCAGTGGGCCGGAGACCAGCCCTCCGCCCCGCGATGTGGTATTGACGCTCGAATCCTCCGCTGAAACACTCACGATGCCGCTCACTTCGTAACAGACCATGGTTGCCGGGGCGTTGATCCGCGTCGAGAAGTTGGCGCGCACAAAGCTCAGTGCGGCCGAGTTCGTGATGTATCGCATGTCCGCGCGCTGCGTCGTGTCCGCCGTCAGATAGCCGCTCGCATCCTGCGTCCAGCCCAACTGCCCCGCGCTGTCCGTCATGGTCCAGGTATCGGTAGCATTGTCCCCTTCGCTCACCCCGCAGATGATCGTGCTCCCTGCCGTCGTCGCCATGTTTACGGTGAGCGACGTTACGCCGCTCTGGTTGGCGTTCCGCGCCTGCAATACGCTGATCACACCACCCCCGCCGCCACCGGAGCTGATGGTAATGCTCAGCGCCTTTGTCGCTGTCTGGGAATTGGCATCGCTTACCTGTACGGTAAAGTTGCTGGTCCCGGTCCCCGTCGGCGTCCCCGTGATCGCTCCCGTCGAGGAGTTCAAGGTCAGCCCTGCCGGCAGGCTCCCGGAGCTGATTGACCATGTATAGGGCGTGGTCCCGCCGCTCGCCGCGAGCGTCGCGCTGTAGGCCGTGTTCTGCGTGCCATTCGGCAGAGACGCGGTGGTGATTGCAAATGAGTTTGAAACCACAACCGTGGCGCCATAGAAACCATAGGTGATGTTGTCTGTCGAGAGCGCCCTGATCCCAAGCACGTGCGTCCCGTTCGAGAGCGTGGTAGTGTCCAGCGCATTAGTCGTCCCCCGATTGTAGGTGTAGGGCGAAGAAGAGTACGTCTGGCTCAACACTCCATCGATGAAGAACTGAACAAAATTGACTGACGGAGTGGGACTGGCCTGCCACGGCAAACTGCCGCCAATTGCGCCGCCGTCCAGGATCGACGAATTAATACCAAAAGGCGATGAGGCTTGCGTGACCACTGCACTCGCGGCGGACTGGGCCGAAGAAGAGCCCGAACCGTTGGATGCGGTTACTGTGACGCGAAGCGTTGCCCCCACGTCGGCATCAGCGAGCAACGCGTAAGTCTGCGAGTTAGCTCCCACGATGGACACGCAGTTTGAACCGTTGCCGTCACAACGGAACCACTGATATGTGTAGTTCGTTGGTACACCCGACCACATGCCCGTTGACGCGCCCAACAGCGAACCAAACTGAGCAATGGCGGTGACCACCGGCAGACTCGAGTTTGTGGGGGATCCCGTAACGGCTGAGCTGCAACCCGGCACGGCCTTGCAAACATCGAGGCGCCCGCTGGTACTCACGAAGCCGTTCAAAGCCGGCAGAGTATCCACGTTGTTCAAGATGTCCGACTTCAGATTGCTGGTCGTTTGGTTCCCGCGCGACAGGACCAAAGCGGCCGTACCTGAAACTTCTCCGGCCGACATCGACGTCCCACTGATATAGCCGTAGTTGCTCAGCCGCAGGGTCGAGTAAATATTTACTCCGGGCGCAGCCAGATCGACCGTGGTCGGTCCGAAGTTGGAGGAGCTCCAGAGGTGGTCATTCTGGTCGGTGGCCGCGACGCAGATCATGTTAGGCCGATGGTACGAGCACGGATACCGAGCAACGGTGTCATTGTTTTGTGCCGTATTGCCCGCGGCGGTGACAAACAGGATGTCGTTGGTTCCGAACAGGTCGATCTCATCCGAGAGCGCCTGCGAAAAGGCCGTACCCACAAAGGTCACCGAGTCGTTCGCCACTCTCACATTCACGCCAGCCTGTTTGGCCTGTACAACCCAGTCCATCGCGGTGATAAGATCGCTGGTGTTGCCGCTGCTGTTACTGGTCAGCCACTTCAAGGCCATGATGCTGGCGGTCCAGTTCACTCCCGCAACCCCCGCGGCGTTATTGGTGACCGCGCCGATTATGCCAGCTATATGCGAGCCATGCCCGCCGTATGCCGTGTCGAGGTCCATGGGATCGCAATTGCTGCTTACGACGTTGTAGCCATGGGTGCCAGCTGGGCAACCGCCAATCCCTCCGGGGTTGTTCCACATATTGACTTGCAGGTCGGGATGGGAATACTGCACTCCGGTATCGAGAATGACCACCACCACTGAGTTCGTTCCGGTGGTGACGCCCCATGCCGCCATCGCCCGCTCATCAGCTCCGGAAGTCCCGGTAACGCCGTTGACGTTCTGCCCCGTATTCTGAAGGGCCCACTGAAGTCCGAAACTGGTATCATTGGGAGCGGAACTGGCAGCCAATGTCTGCAAGTAATCAGGTTCTGCGTAGCGGACCCCAGGGTGCGCCTTGAGCGCCTGGATCGTCTTGAGGACGCTTCCTCGTCCCACCTCCAGGACATGGACGCCCACCCCAATTTGCTTAATTTCTCTTGCACCAACACTGGAGATGATGAGGCTCTGTTGCGTTTTGGGGACATCGCGGTGGAACGCCATCAAGACGACGCCGTCACGATACTCTGGCTTGACGTTAGTAGTGCTGACTCGGACCCGTAAGTTGCCTGCGGCCATGACGCACAACAGGGTTGCAACGGCCGCGGCAACGCAGATCAGTGAGCGTATGTCGATAAGCTTCCGAGCGTTATTCGTGAATCGTCCTGAAGTGGATTCGCCATGGCGGGTTTGATGAACGGATCCAGTATTGCGGAAATTGGTCAATGGAAATTTCCCCCAGCTCGGGTTTAAGGTGGCAGGCCCCGCACTGATTTGCAGCTCAGCGCTTTGCGGGTTCGGAACTCGCTGCGTCACCACCTTATTGCACATCCAGTGGGAAAAACAGCGCACCGACATTCCTGACATTTGTCAGCCGGAGTTCGGTCCAGGTGTTTGCCCTTCCAACGGCTTCATCATGGCTTGAACTATTAGGCGAGAGCTCGCCCCTCCTCTCGACTGCCCACTCTTTGAGGAACTCTTGCTGCCAAAATCGGCATTGTCAGCCAAGATACCGCAGCAGACAGATGCATACAATTAGTAGATTCCTTGTGATGCCAACCATTGAATCCCTGACGGCAAGGGTGTGGAAAGATGAGCTAACTCGGGAGATTTGCCGATGTGAGTGCGCAAGCGCATGCACACTTGGCATTTGGAAACGAGGCAGGATGGAAGAATGCCGGGGCGGACGGGCGCCCGTCCCGGCTGGAAGGTGGCAATCGATCAGTAGCTGGGCATGGAGGGATCAACGTCCCGCGCCCACGCCAGAACGCCGCCCTTCAGGTTGTGGATCCTTCGGAAGCCTGCCTTCATCAGGAATTCCACTGCCTGGGCGCTCCGCACGCCGGAGCGGCAATGCACAACAATGTCGTCTGCGGAGTTCAGCTCGTGCATGCGTTTCGGAACTTCGCCCAGCGGGATCAGCTTGGCGCCCGGAATCTTGCAAATTTCGTATTCGTGGGGTTCACGAACGTCGATGAGAACGAAGGGTTTGTTTTCGTCCATCATCTTTTTCACTTCCGTCGCCGTAATTTCCGGGACGTTGGTTTCGGGCACGTGCTCCTCTCCCCGGATTCCACAGAATTCCTCGTAGTCAATTAACTTTGTAATGGTTGGATGCGTTCCGCACACCGGGCACTCCGGATTTTTGCGCAGCCTGAGTTCCCGGAACTTGAGGTTGAGCGCATCGAACAGCAGCAGGCGACCGATCAGCGGCTGGCCCTTGCCAAGAATCAGCTTGATGGTTTCAAGGGCCTGGATGGATCCCACGATGCCCGGCAGCACGCCCAGCACTCCGCCTTCAGCGCAGCTTGGAACCAGACCCGGCGGTGGCGGCTCCGGGTAAAGGCAGCGGTAGCACGGGCCTTCCCGGGCGTAGAAAACAGAAGCCTGCCCCTCGAAGCGGAAGATGCTGCCGTAAACGTTCGGCTTGCCCAGCAGGACGCAGGCATCGTTCACCAGGTAGCGGGTGGGGAAATTGTCCGTGCCGTCAACAACAATGTCATAGTCGCGGAAGATATCGAGCGCGTTCTCGGAAGTAAGCCGCGTCTCGTACGGAACGACCTCCACGCTCGGATTGATGTCGCGGATGGTGTCGCGCGCTGATTCAAGCTTGGACCGCCCGACGTCATCCGTATCATGGATAACCTGCCGCTGCAGGTTGGTGAAGTCGACCACGTCGAAGTCCACCATACCCAGCTTTCCCACGCCGGCGGCAGCCAGGTAGAGGGCCAGCGGCGCGCCCAATCCGCCGGCGCCGATGCAAAGCACCTTGGCCTGCTTCAGCTTGAGCTGGCCTTCCATGGCCACTTCCGGCATGATGAGATGCCGGCTGTAGCGAAGAATTTCGTCCTTGGTCAATTGCGCCGTCGGAGTTGTTGTTACTGTGGACATTTTTTCCTCTTTGTTTGTCACCCGCTTAAAAATTCCTGCCGCGTGCAGGCCCCGCTCGCCCTCGAGCAGGAACGCCCGCATCTTGCTTTCTTTTTTCTGGTCGTGGGGGATGAGCCCGGAACCCCGGCCCTTGCGGGATCCAGGCTAGCTACAGGTACAGCCGGTCATCGAGCCGCCGGCAATAGAGGGAACAATACTGATGACATCAGTCTCGGTAAGCGGAGTCTGGTCCTTTTGGAGAAAACGGATGTCCTCGTCATTCACGTAGACGTTCACAAAACTGCGAAGCTTGCCTTCATCATTATAGAGGTGTTTTCGCAAGTCACTGAATCGGGAAGTCAGCCCCGCCAGCGCCTCGCCAACCGTCTTCGCCTCAACTTCAACCGAATCGCTCTTCCCCGTGTACTGACGCAAGGGGGTCGGGATAACCACTTTTACAGGCATTCCTTCTCCTCGACCGATCATACCAAGCAGGAACTGGCCATTATACACTAAAAAGTCCACTATGCTTCTTTGATGAACGTGGACGGCCTAAAGTTTCAACGGTTCAGGATCAAATTGCGACCGGTCTTCCGATAGGACCCAGGAGGTCATTTCAGCGGCCTTGCCGCGCTCAACCGAAAGAATGACATAAGAGTACCACGGCCAGGCGTGTTCGCGGTCGTAATTTGAAGGGCGGGCCGGATGGTCCGGATGAGAGTGGTAGTAACCCACCACGTCCAGCCCGCGCTTGCGCGCTTCCCGCTCAACCCGCAGTTGCTCCAGTGGATCAATCAGGAAGCGGTTTTTTTCTGATTCGCGCCCGGGATCTTCCAGTGGCAGCAGTTCCTGTGCGCGCGCAGAATCAAGCCGTAAATTCTTCAAAGGCACTGCCTCGGACACTTCCTTGGCAGCGCCGTCCGCGCGGCCCAGCAGCATACCACAGCATTCGTTTGGGTATTCACGCTCACCATGGGAGTGAATGCTCTCAAGCTGGTCGATCTTCAGTCTAATTTCCATTCAATCAACCTATAAAGAAAAACCAGAAGCCGAAAGCGCGGTCCAGCAGGTTATTGAAAAAACCTCTGCTACGTCATCCTGAGCGGAGCGAAGGATCTGCTTTGTTCATTTTCAGTAGGGTACAGCAGATGCTTCGCTGGCGCTCAGCATGACGGTTGTTTTTTCAACCACCGGCTAAGGTCCCGCCGGCGATTCATTCCAGAACCGCTCACTGAGATATTTGTCGCCGCTGTCCGGGAAAATCGTAACGATCACCCCGCTCTCGACCTGCTTCGCCACCTTGAGAGCAGCCACCATGGAAGCACCGGAGGAAATACCCACCAGCAACCCCTCTTCCCGGGCCAGCCGCAATGTCATGGCGTAGGCCTCTTCTGTTGAAATTTCCAGGTTCTCGTCAGCGAGCGAAGAATCATAAATGCCGGGAACGATGGAGGTGGGCAGATGCTTCAATCCTTCGAGGCCGTGGAACGGGGAGTCCGGCTGAAAAGAAATGCAGCGGATGCCACCCTTTAGTTCCTTCAGCCGGCGCGCCGTGCCAATAAAGGTCCCCGTGGTTCCCAGACCGGCCACAAAGTGTGTGATCTGTCCTTCCGTCTGGTCGAAAATTTCCGGTGCGGTAGTCTGATAATGGGCCTTCCAGTTGGCAGGATTGTTGTACTGGTTGGCGTAAAAATAGTTTTGCGGTTCTTTCTCAGCCAGCTCACGGACCTTCCGGATTGCGCCGTCCGAACCCTCCATGGGGTTTGTATAAACGGTCTCAGCGCCGAACGCCTGCAGGATCTGTTTGCGCTCAAGGCTCACATTCGAAGGCATAAAGAGCTTGACGCGGTAGCCCCGAGCGGCGCCCATCATGGCATAAGCAATTCCCGTGTTTCCGGAAGTGGAGTCCAGCAGCGTCTTTTCCGGCGTCAGCAGTCCCGCCCGTTCTGCTTCCTGAATGATGCTCCAAGCGGCCCGGTCCTTTACCGACCCGCCGGGATTGGCCCACTCGGCCTTTGCCAAAAGCGCCGCCTGAGGAAACTCCGCGCCAATCCTCCGCAACCGGACCAGGGGAGTGTTCCCGATCAGGGATAAGACGTCCGTTGCATGCTTCAATTCGGGCTGCAAAACGGCCCCTTTGGATCCAGATGTCATAAAGATAATCTCTTGAGAATTCTAGGAGATGGTCTGGTGGAGTGTCAACTACGCGGTTCGGGGCCTTTGGCTGGAATGGTTGAATCGTTGCGGCGCTTCATGTGGTTATTGGGGTTAATCGGGTTGATCGGACGGTAGAGAATCTCACAGCGGACGCTTTGCAAATCCGGCTCGCGCAGTTCCACAATCTCATCAAACCCCTCGGCCCCTACAGATTCCTGAGCCTGCTTGAACAACTGATATTGCTCTTCAATAACTTTGGGACCTACCGAGCGCGTACGGGCACGATCACGCTCCAGGCACTTCTCGAGCGCAATATCAAAGAGAAAGAGCTCTGTACGGACCCGGTACTTCCGGCCAAGATCCAGCAGAGACTTTCGTGCCCCAGGAGTTATCGCCGTTGAATCAACAACACAAATGCGGTTGATGGAAAGGCGCTGACCAATGAGAAAGTTCACAAGAGCAAATGTTTGTGCCTGGTAACGCTGGTCAGTCTCGTCATCGCATAACAACTGCCGGCAAAGGTCGGATGAAATAACATGAGTACGACGAAAATGCCTTTCAGCGAACGTCGATTTTCCACATGCCGCCGGGCCGCATAAAACAATCACTGATGGCCGAAGCACTCGAATGACCCGTTCTTCCGCAGGAGACATTGTTAACCTCGAACGGACCCTTCGAACCCGACAATATTGAAAGCGAAACAAAGCCGGCTGCAGCCAGCCTTAAACGGCAACAGCTTACAGCCGGGGTCAATGGATTGTTAATTACCCTAATGTTGGACGTAAGGCAACCTCACGGAGTTACTCCGTCAGCGCCAAAAATACGCACAAATTTTGCCCACACGATGAAACTTTTCCTTCCACCTGCACTCATGATAATCCACTTAGCAAAATTTTCGGATGAATTTTCGATGATAATGAAATTTTCAGGCAATCGGCGGGGGTTAAAGCTGAAGAAGGGCGAAACTCGGCAGAGATTAAGAGTGGGGAACACCGTCCCGTCTAAGCCGTCCGTCGATTTGTGGGTATGGGAATCACTGGGTAGCCTTTTCGAGATTGGACGCCACGGCGTCGATTGCCTGGGCTTCGTCCTCCAGAACTTTACCGAGGATAGCAATCTGTTTGCCGGCCTCGTCCCATTGTCGCTGCTCGATCGCTTCACGGACCGCTGGAAGGGTCTTCACATCATACCCGGTGTAGACACCCGGGGCATAAAGTTCCTGCCGGTACCAGGCGCGCCCGGGCAGGCCCTCCGGCCGGGTCAGTTTTCTCTCGGCCCCGATCATCAACTGATTCACCTGGGCGAGCGAAGCATGCGACAGAGCGTCACCACCGTTGCCGTCAAGGGCCTGCACTGCCTTCTGGAAGCGGTCTGCGCTTCGGTCCAAGGCGGCAACTCCGTTGTCCAACGGCGCAAAATTCAGAAAGGGCGGGAAGGTTTCAGGCTTCGGCGCAACAAAAGGCTTTTCAGGATCGGAAGTTGCGGTGAAAACGCCTTCCTGGATTTCGGTGTTCAACTCCTTGGACTCGGCCTGCTGGTGCATCAATAGTTCTTTAAGCTCGTTCACATACGTGCGGACGGTCTCGGTAAGTTCAGAATAATCGAGCGGCAGAAGATCAGCATCGGCCAGGCGCATAACTGTCGTACCCACAGTTTGTGCCAGGGCCCGGCCATAGATAAACTTGGTATCGTCAAAATGGCTAAACCAGTAATAGTCATCGTAAATCGAATGATAAATACCCGCTCCATTGCTTTCGCCGCCATAAGAAAGCGCCAAGGAGGCAATGCCGAGGTGGTCAAGGAATACGGTGTAATCAGATCCCGACCCCAGCGCGCCAATCTTCAGATCGCGGTCCTGCCTCAGCGCCTGCCGCTCGGCCGGCGTCGCAGCCCGGCGAATTCTGAGGTCCCGGTCCCGCTGCCACACCGAGATGTTTTTCTCGGGGTCCTGGATGTCTCTTGCCACGCCGTTAATGAATTTCTGAAGCGTGTGCGAGCCCTCCACGGCAAGATATCCGCGGCCGTTCGAATCCGTGTTGATGTAGACCGCGGCATGCCGTTCGAGGTCGCTGGCGTGTTCCTCCGCCCATTCGGTCGAACCCAGCAGACCCGGTTCTTCGCCGTCCCAGGCGCAGTAGATGATGGTGCGCTGGGGCTTCCACCCCTGCTTCAGCAGCGCGCCCAGAGCGCGAGCCTCTTCGAGCAGCGAAACCTGCCCGGCTGTGGGGTCTTCAGCGCCGTTGACCCATGCGTCATGATGGTTGCCGCGGATAACCCACTCGTCGGGGTAGCCGGAACCGGGAATTTTCGCAATCACGTCGTAGATGGGCTTCAGGTCCCAGTTGGCTTTCACGATCATATGGACCTTTACCGGCCCCGGCCCCACGTGGTAGGTCATGCCCAGTCCGCCCCGCCAGTTCGTCGGGGCCACCGGACCCGTAAGAGCATCGAGCAGCGGTTTTGCATCGCCGTAGGAGAGGGGCAGTGTCGGAATCGGCGAGAGGACCTTTAATTCTTTCAGCGGAATCCGGCGGGCGTCTTTGGTGGCGCCGACACCCGGAGTGAGCGGGTCGCCGGAGTATTGAGTGATGTCCATCACGCTGCCGCGCTGCACGCCCTCCAGCGGACGAAACGCCCCCTGGGGATAGACATCACCCTGAAAGTAGCCATCCTCACGCGGGTCTGAGTAAATCAGACAGCCCACCGCGCCGTGCTCGGCCGCCACCTTCGGCTTGATGCCTCGCCAGCTTAGTCCGTAGCGCGCGATCACAATGGCGCCCTTCACCGAAATACCCAGGCTTTCAAGCGTCTTGTAATCCGATGGGACGCCATAGTTCACATAGACGAGCGGGGCCGTCACGTCGCCGTCAATCGAATAGGCGTTGTAGGTGGGAAGCTGCGCCGCGTGCTGGTCAGAGGTAGGATCGCCCGGTACGGCAGGCTCCTGCAGTTTTGCAACAAATTGCGACGGCGCCACCATTTCCACTTTGCGCTCCTTCGGCGTCGGGAACAGCACGTAGAAGGTTTCAATGTGAGCGTCGAGTCCAAACTCCTTGAACTTTGACAGGATCCATTCGGCGTTCGATTTGTCGTACGGAGAGCCGACATGATGCGGATACGCCGAGAGGCGCTGCATGTAGGCGCGCATGTTCTCCGGCTCAGGAATGGCTTTGAATTTCTCTTCCCACTGCCTTTCCGTCTCCGAGCCTTGAGCGGAAAACCCCATCAGCCTGCTGGAATGTTCTTCGGCCGCCTTGGCCGTTAGTCCGACGCAGGCAACACACAAAACCGCAATGAGTCCGAATCGGCGCACGAAACCCTCCAACCTGAGAATTCAGATGCCCTCCCGGCCCGGCCGTCCGCCCCGCGCTTTCAATCGATTTTCATTGCAAAGAGAGGAAGCCAGAGACGCTGATGGTAGCAAATTACCCCCGCCCCCACAAGCTGTCCCCGCGCATAGCGTGAGCCACACGACACGTCCCATGCAGGGTGGTTCTGAACCCGTATAGAACCATGGTTCCACAACTTTTTGTGCTTGACCTCGCCGTTACAATGCAGTTAATGTATCGGCGGTTGCGAGGGGGAGCCACATTTCCCTCGACCCGAGGATCAGGGAAGCACACTAGTTCAAGCCCTGCGATCCTCCTTCAGTTTGTCCGAGTCCCGCCGACGTACGCACTCACCGAGGGACTCCGATAGCACGTTGAGAGAGGAAAAAATATGAGTCATCGTGGAAGCATTTTTGTTTCCAGCCATCGAGCCGTGGGAATCGCCTTAACTATCTTCTCATTATGCGTGTTGACACTGCTGCCCGGTGCTGCGGTGGCTGCGTCCAAGGCCGGGGTCAATAAGGCAAAGGCGAGTTCGCCAAACAATCCAGGCACCGCCGTGACTCGCGCTGCAGTTCAGCGTCGCAGCGCATCCCCTGCTGGGGCGCAAGCGGTCCACTACGGGAAAATCCCTCTCAGCTTTGAACCCAATCAGGGACAACTGGACAGTCGAGTGTCCTTTCTGGCGCGAGGCCTCGGCTATGCTCTTTTTTTGACCTCCCGTGAGGCCGTGCTTGAGTTAAAGTCGGCCGGTGGGCACGAGATGCCGGTGGTGCAGATGAAACTGCAGGGAACCAGCCCGGAAGGTCGCCAGATGGCTGGCATCGACGAGCTTCCCGGCAAGGCCAATTACCTTGTTGGCAGGGACAGCTCTAAATGGCGTACAGGCATTCCAACTTACGGAAAGGTGATGGAGAGCGGCGTCTATCCGGGCATCAACCTTGTCTATTACGGCCGTCAGCGGCAGCTCGAGTACGATTTTGCCGTCGCGCCTGGCGCGGACGCTGCGGCAATCCGGCTCCAAATTGATGGTGCGCGGAAGCTGCGCCTGGATTCCGCAGGAAACCTGGTGTTGACGGTTCCTGGCGGGGAGTTGTCATTCCTCAAACCAGTGGCGTACCAGCAGGCAGCCGGCCAGCGCCGGCCGGTAAAAGCCGGCTATGTGATTGACGGCCAGGGCGGGGTGGGGTTCCGCGTGGGCCAATATGACCGGGCGCAGCCGCTGGTCATTGATCCCATTCTGGCGTACTCGACCTACCTGGGAGGCAGCAGTATTGACGGCGCAAACGCCATCGCGGTACTTTCCAGCGACGGCACGGCTTTCGTGACCGGCGGAACTTTTTCGATCGATTTTCCCACGGAACATCCTCTGCAACCCAACATGGGTGGCGAACATGATTTCCCGACCGACGCCTTTGTGGCCAAGCTGAGCGCCGACGGCGGCACGATTCTTTATTCCACCTACCTCGGCGGCAGCGCCGAGGACGAGGGGAACGGAATCGCCGTCGATTCGCTCGGCGACGCTTACGTGACGGGCTTGACATTGTCGAACGATTTTCCGGTCACGCCCAGTTCGTTTGATCCCAACTGCCCGCCAGACGGCAAGTGTGGCGCCATCATCAACAACGGATTCATCTGGTCGGCCGGTTTTCTGAGCAAGCTGAATCCCGCGGGCTCGGCGCTGGTCTATTCGACGTACTTCGGCGGCCATGGGCACACGCGCGGACAGGCTGTGGCGGTGGACAACGATCAGAATGCATACGTGACGGGTCCAACGCAAGCGTCGGACTTTCCCTTCGTTGCCCCACAGTGCCTCACCTTCACCGCTCCGCAGAACGCTTTTCTGCTGAAGCTCGATTCGACGGGCTCGACGGCTTTATACTCGGGAACGATTGGCGGCGCCGTTCAGGACGGCGGGCTTGGAATTGCCCTGGATGCGAGTGGAGACGCCTCCATCACGGGCATCACCTATTCGCCTGCGTGGAGCACTCCTATGACCGGCTTCCAGACGACCTACGGCGGCGCCGGCGACGGTTTCCTGACGACGATCAATACCAATTTGTGCGGCGCGGGAGCAGGCTCGATCCTATATTCGACCTATCTCGGTGGCAGCGCCCTGGACCAGGGCAACGGCGTGGCCGTGGATGCCACGGGAAAGGTGTACGTCACGGGGCTTACGAAGTCTACCGCCTTTCCCACTACGAGCGGGGTTTACCAGACTACCTGCAAGCTCAACAGCCAGAGCGGGTGCGACGGAGATGCCTTCGTATCCAAGATTGACCCCAGCCAAACGGGGGCGGCATCGCTGCTCTACTCCACCTACGTGGGGGGCTCGGCGGGCGACAGCGGCAACTCGATCGCCGTGGATCTGAACAACGATGCTTTCATTGCGGGGACAACCAACTCGACCGATTTTCCCGTGAGCACGGCTGTGTTTCAGTCGGCTTACGGCGGCGGCAACTCTGACGCTTTCGTCACAGAGCTGAACCCGGCCGGAGCGGCGCTTGTGTACTCGACCTACCTTGGAGGATCGAATACGGAGTCGGGTAACGGTATCGCCGTGGACACCCTGGGCGCAGCCTACGTGGCGGGGCAAACCTGCTCAACCGATTTCCCGCTCTCAAATCCGGCTCAAATCACTCCGGGCGGCAACTGCGACGCTTTCATTTCGAAGGTGATTGTTTCCGCCGGACTTGCGCTGAGCCCGGCCGGCCTCACTTTTGCGCCCCAGCTTGTGAATACGACGAGCGCGCCGAAGACCATCACGCTCGACAATGGTGACAATCCGCTCACCATCACGAGCATCACAATATCCGGAGACGACGCCGGTGATTTCGCGCAGACCAACGACTGCGGCACGGCGCAGCCGGCAGGCGGGAAGTGCACCATTTCCGTGACCTTCACGCCCGCAGCCTCCGGCATTCGAACCGCTGCCATCAGCATTGTTGACACGGCCCCGGGCAGCCCGCACGTGGCGAACCTGAGCGGTACCGGAAATCCCACGGGCATTTTGACCTTGTCGCCCACCAGCCTGGCCTTCGGCGGTGAGAATGTAGGCAGCACGTCGTCGGCTCAATCCATCCAGGTGACGAACACCGGCAACGCGGCGCTCACCATTTCAAGCATCGTGGCCAGCGGCGATTACTCTGAAACCGATAACTGCACCAAAGCGCCGCTGCAGCCCACAACCAACTGCACCATTCAAGTCACCTTCAAGCCGAGCGCCTCCGGTTCAAGCGCCGGAGCGCTCACCATCACCGACGATGCGCCGGGAAGCCCGCAGGAGGTTTTGCTGACGGGCAACGGCGTGCTCGCGGACTTTTCGATCTCAACATCGGCGCCTTCCGAGACCACGGCTGCGGGGACACCGGCGATGTTCGGTGTGACGGTCACGCCGAACGACGGGTTTACCAGCCAGGTTGCCCTGGCCTGCCAACTGCCCGCGGCGCTTACCGGCGCCACTTGCACGATTTCCCCGGCCTCTGTGACGCCGGACGGCAGCAACCCTGTGCAAGCTACCGTGACTGTAACAACTACGGCCCGCTCCCTGGTCCCTCCAGGACCAATGAACTTCAACTGGCCTTTCTCCCGTATTCCTCTTCCCATCGCCGCGCTGGCCGCTATGCTCGCAATGGGTTTGCTGGTTCTCCTGGCGAGACGGCGGAAGGTGCTGCTGGGCTTCGGCGTCGTGGCGCTCTCTGCCGCCATGTGCGTCGCTTGTGGCAGCGGAAAGTCGTTTGGAGTATCTGGAAATGGAAATGGAACCGGAGCCGGAAGTGGAACGCCGGCCGGCACCTACACTGTGAGTATCAACGGCACCTCGGGCAACGTTACCCGCGGCACTACAATTCAACTGACTGTGAACTGAGGCGCGTCCCGGTCAGTCGTTGGATGGACGGAACCATAAGAGCCAGGTCCATGGCGTTAGTAGCCGGTAGAGTCCGGCATATTGAGGAGGAGATTACATGCGAAGGTTTAGTTTGTTTATAATGATGTGGGTGTTGCTCGGCGCCACAGCTCTGGCGCAGCAGGCTCCCAAATGGGAGGTCTACGGCGGATACTCGCATCTTCTTGGTGACATTAACCACACCAGTTTTAACCTGGACGGAGGTGAGGCCGCCGCAGTCCAGAACGTTAATAGCTGGTTCGGTGGAATGCTGGACTTCGGCACTCAGTGGGGCACGCGCAATGGTTTCAACACCAACTCACAGCAGATTATGTACGGCCCCGTGTTCTCATACCGCAAGCTCTCGTTATTCACTCCCTCCGCCCACGCCCTGTTGGGAGTCGTGAGGGGAAGCCAGGGCTTTGCCGGCATTCCGGCGACCGCCACCACCTTTGGCGCAGCATTCGGCGGCAGCATTGATTTCAAGATCAGCAATATGGTCTCCTTCCGGGTGCTCCAGGGCGATCTCATCGTTACGGACTTCATGAAGCGACACCAGGAAAGCGTTCGGTTCTCAAGCGGACTTGTTTTCACCTTCGGCAGCACGCGGTGATTCGCAACCGGAATGCAACCATCGACCCGGCGTAGGGGAGGGCTCTGCCCTCCCGCTCATGGCGCAATAGCGACTGGCATAACACCACTATAGATGAGGGATGAAGCTGCAATCTTGAATCGCCAAGTCGCCCGGCAGCTCCGGAGAAGCGGCAGAATTTAGCCCACCCCGCAAGCCGTGGGTGAATGAACGCCGCACCCCCTAACCCTCTCCCCGCCGGGGAGAAGGGGGACTGCCACCGGTCCATAAGGCTCTTATCCACAGGGCTCACGCCCCCGCTAAAATCTTCGCTCCTCTCGGGGTTCTGTGTCCGCACGTGGCCCGCCCCAGCTTTACCGTCCGGCGCGTCGCGCCGAAACCTGCCTGATGCGATAATCCCTTCGAGCCTGATAGACAAATCTGCGGGCCTCGATTGTCTTATTCCTGAGACCGTGACGTGCAGAACGCTGGAGACAACGGCGCAATCATCGAGACGCTTTACCGCCGGCACAGTGCCGCGCTGGTGCTGTTTGCGGCGGCGATTGCGGGTGACCGCGCCCGGGCCCAGGACGCCGTGCACCAGGTGTTTGCAAAGCTGCTGGCCCAGGGCATCGACCATGCGGCCGACGCCAAAGCTTACCTGTTTGCCTCGGTGCGAAACGCTATTCTGAATGACGCCAAAACTCGCCGGCGCGAGGTGGTGCTGGACGCCCGTTCGGCGTGGTTCGAGCCGCCGGACCGCGATTACGCGGCGGAACTGAGGCTGCGGCAGGCGCTTGCGGCGCTCGACAGCGGCCAACGCGAGGTGACGGTGCTGCACATCTGGGGAGATCTGACCTTTGCCGAGATCGGTGAGGTTCTGGGCGTGAGTCCGAATACGGCCGCCTCGCGATACCGCTATGCGCTCGCAAGGCTGCGCGAAACCATGTGCGCCAGGGAGGACTGCCATGCTGGACCATGACGACGAGCAATTTGAAGTCCGGCTGAAGAAATTTCGGCCACTACCCGCCGAGCGTCTGCCCATGGAGCGAAGCGTCCCCGCAAAGCGCAGGAAATTCGTGCTGGCCGTGTGCGCGGCCGCCGCCGTGGTGCTGGTGCTTGTGGCGGCGGTCATCGCCCACCAGCGGGCTAATCAGTCCCCTGCGATTCACCGCAAGCCCAAGGTCGTGGACGTAAAGGTGAAGGCAGTGGACGTTGTGAAAGCAATACCGCTGGCCGGTGGCCGCCCGCTGACCATCAGGAGCGCGAATGAGTTGCTGGCGCGTGCGCCGTCCGTCAAATCGGCGCTCGACGGGCTGGCGTTCCAGCGCCGCGCCGAACCATTCCCGGAAGGCACCGAAAGCGCGCTGGCCGCGCTGAGCATGGAGGATTTGAAACCATGAGGATTTCCCGACGCCTTGCTTTGGCAACACTGGTCTTGGCCATGCTGGCCGCGGTGCCGGTTCGACTGCCGGCGCAAACGTCCTCGAAGGCGGGCGAGAACGCCGCTTTGCGATACTGGTCGGCATTTGCCCAAATGCAGGATGTGGCGCTGACGGACGCGCAGGTGAAAGAATTGAACCGGATTCTCGAGGGCACTGCGCCGTTTGTGCAGTCAACATACAAGGACCTGATTGAAAGAAACCGCAAGGCGCTCGAGACTATGGCGCGCGGCGCCGCGCTGCCCTATTGCGACTGGGGCATCGATTACCAGCTCGGGCCGGACGTGCCGGTGGATTACGTTCGGAAGGCACTGCAGCTTGGGCGGCTGAACGTTCTCTATTCGCTACAATTGGGGATGAGCGATCCCGACGCGGCCGTGCGGGCGCTGGCGGCGGGAGTGCGCTTCTCGCATGACGTGGCGAACGGCGGAACCCTGTTTTCGGCGGTGGTGGCGAAAAATTTACTTGCGGCGCACCTTCGGGCAATGGCGTTCATCGTGCACTTGGCGAACCTGTCCGGCGATGAGCGGGCGACTCTGCGAAATGCGTTATCGGGGATTGGACCGGACGGTCTGGATTGGCGAGCCGCCGTGGAACAGGAATTGGGAATTTTTCGCGCGCCTTTTCGCACGGCCGGTGGCGTCGAGAAACTGGACCCGCAGGCGCGGGCGGCGCTGGGGCGGATCACAGGTCTCTACGTCAGCGCGCTCAGCAATCCGGCGGAGCTCCCCGAGCTTCAGAAATCCATCGCCGACGCGCCCGAGCCCCTGCCAAGACTCATTCCAAATCCGAAGCGCGTGGTGGAAGAAAAGCAGAACCTGACCGCCGAGTTGCAGAAGATAAGAGCAGTTCTGAAGTAAGATGCCATGGCCGCCACACAGAAGTAAGCATCAGGACTTTTTTCTTGCTCCGCCGTTTTCATAGATACTCCACGCGAAACTGGCAGGGGCCGCGGGAGCATCAGCACGATCGGGCGGTTCAGAGAGATTGGTGACCATGCGACTGCTTTTGGAGGATCATTCGGATGGCCCGGGACTCATGGCCGTTCATCGTCTCGACGCGGAATTCCTGCCGGCTGATCGGCCGGAATGGGGCCGCAAGGCGCTCCAGATGCTCCATCGTGTGGTGCCTCAGTCTGACGCCTTCCTCCAGCTCGAACACGCCGTAGCAGCCGTGCCTGGGCTCGAAGCGCTCATACCGATCTCGGTTTCGTTCATCATCATTAATCAGCAAATCGCTTACATAGAGAATGCCGCCCCCTTTCAGCACCCTGTGCAGCTCCCGGAATAGTTTTGCCTGCTCGCCCGAATCCGGGATGCAGGTGAGCACCGCCAGCAGGAGCACCGCGTCAAACGATCGGTCGGAGAACGGAATTTCCGATCCTGAGTTGCGAGCGTAGCAGGCGAAAGGATTCTCTCGCCTTGCCCGCCCGATCATTCCGGCGGAATAATCAACTCCATACAGATTGGTGAACCCTGCCGCGTGCAGCTCCCGTATGATCCTTCCATAGCCGCAGCCGTAGTCCAGAACGCAGCCCGCCCGCTCGACGTGGCTCTCGATCTCGCCCATCACCAACGGGTGGCCAAACCTCTTCTCGTAAGCCACGGAGTTCCAGTACTTGTCCTGCGCATCCATAAAGGTCATGCGTCCTCGGCTGACGGCCTCGCAGTACTGCCAAAACCAATGGCCCGGCGGGGCTTTTCGGGCGGCTTCATCAGTTCGCGGATGGCGTCGAACACGATTTTGAACCGCGAGTCGTACTTCTGCTCCATCTCGTCGAGGCGGCGGGCCAGTTCCTGGTTTGATGCCAGCATCTCGCGCAGCCTCACGAAGGCGCGGACGACGAATACGCTGACCTCGACGGCGCGGCCAGAGTTCAACACACTGGCGAGCATCAGGGCGCCGTGCTCGGTGAATGCGAACGGCAGAGTTGGAGAAAACTTCAGCCTTCGGAGGTGGTCACAATTTGTGACCACCTCTTCTTTTTCCTCGTGGGTGAGGCGGAACATGAAATCAGGGGGAAAGCGGTCGGGATTCCGTTTGACCGCCTGATTGAGCGCTTTTGTCTTGACGGCATATAGTTCCGCAAGGTCCGCGTCCAGCATCACCTTCTGCCCGCGAACCAGCAGGATGCGGCGCTCGATCCGCTCCGTCGGAACAGCCAGTTTTGAGGTCACAGTTTGTGACTTCAAATTCTCAATACCCCGTTTTGCCGAATCTCTGGACGATGGCACTGTCCTCAGCCACGCAAAAGCAAGATGACCAAAGTACCTCAAAGTTCATCAATCGCCAACTTCAAATTGGGGAGAGCGTTCTGCGTGCAGAGTTATAGGTTGTCGGTTCTGGGAAGATGGGAACCAGACAGAGGTCCCCGGATGGTCCGGCTTTTCCCCTCGCCGCCCGCCGCACCTGGCCATTACACCGGCGGAACGTTTATGGAACGTACACGTTGTTCTGTCCTGAGGTCCCAAAATTCGACCTCGCCATTTACGGTCCCGAAGATAATAGAATCGCCGTCGGGACCGGGAACCAGATTGCTGGTGGGCCGAGCTGGGGTCAGGGTGCCATGCTGGCCGGTGTCGGGATTCCACATCTCGACGCTCCTGCCAAATCCGGCAAAGATCACCCATCCGTTCTTCGACACGATCAGCGTATCGACGTAAGCCGATTGGGGCGGCGAGATGGCGAGCAGTTTTCTACTCGCCACATCCCAGACGTAAACACGGCCATCCTGAGAGCCCATCATCACGACGCCGCGCCGGTCATCGAAGGCAATGGGACGAAAGGTTTCGATCTCGCGATTGGTTGTAAACCGCCCGAGGAGTTTTCCGCTATGCGCGTCCCAGAGACCCGGCCAGTGGCCGGCATTAACGAAGGCTTCTCCATCCGGAGTGAAAGTGGCGTCGCCATAGATGGAGGAACAGCAGACCTTGAGTCGCGCGGCCCCGGAATGTGCGTCGATGGTTTCCATGATGCTCGTCCCATTCACCACCAGCAGACTTTGGCCGTCCTTGCTGAAGCGGACGCTTCCGTAATTTTCGTTGTCGGAACGCAGCAGTCGCGGAGCAGCCGGTTCTGCCGGCGTGTACACGCCCAGGTTTCTGGAGGCGATTGCAAGCAGATGGCCATCGGGGCTGAACCGGAGGTCGTTTAACGGACCGTACGGAAAGCTGAATTGATGTGGAGCGCCGCCGGTCGTCTGGTCCCAGACCGTGATTTTCCCCTGCGCCGTCCCTGCGGCCAGAAGATTGCCTGTGCTGCTCACCGCAACGTTTGAAATTTTTCGGTCGGCTGGAGTTTTCCTTGAGCTGACGAGAATGGCCCAAACACCTGAGGCTATAACAGAAATGGAAAGCGCAATTACAGCCGCCGTTCGCGAGGTCCCCAGCATCCTTCCATCTTACCTGAGCTGCGGGCCATCGCCAGCGCCTGCTCGTGTCACGCAGAGATCACTCCCGTTTCATAATCTCAAAGGCCCTTGATGCGGTACAGCACGGCGCCATGCGAGGGGACAGTAGCATTGATGGCGCCGCCTTTTTTCTCCGTCTTGCCTGTCCACAGGTCCTGCGCGGAGTACCCGCGTGCATTCCGGGGCAGGCCCACGGCAGACGCTTCGACGGAGACTTTCTCCGCCGCCTCGCCGGTGTTGAACAAACCGACAATCGCGTCTCCGCTGGGTTCTGTCTTGGCGAACACTTGCCGGTCACCGTTATCGAGAACTCGTTTAGCCGCGATCGAATCCTGGTCAACAGCAACGACGGCGGTGTTTTTAAGGTATTTCAGGTCCAGTGGGTCGAGGTGAGTAAGGTCGACGCCGAGGATCAGCGGCGCCGATGCAAGGGCCCACAGGCTCAACTGAGTCTGGCGCTCGGCTGGAGTAAGCCCGTCATTCCTGCCATTCCCTACCTCGATGGCGTCATAATCGTTGAACCCTCCCGGACCAGCGTAAGGCTGCCAGTCGGCCACATAGTCGAAACGTTTCGCAATCTCTGCCCAGCTCGTCAGCGGATAGCTGCTGCCTCTTTTTTCGCACCGATAGCATTCAATGTCGGGCGGGAATTCCCATTGATTCGCGTACTTCATCAATGTTGGGGCGATGGCCTGCGTATAGCTCCCCTGCGTGGCGTCGAGGACCATCGGCCGGCCGCTTTGCCGTATGGCATTCGACCAGGCCTTCACGTCAGCGGCGTTGCTGTTGGTCACGCCGTCGAATTTGATGTAATCGACGCCCCATGCCGCCAGCATATCGGCCCATGAATTGATAAACTCCTGCGCTCCGGGCTTATCATAATTAATCCTCACCATGCCGCGGCAGTTGTAATTGTTCTCTCTTATGGATGGTTCCGCGATCTGGGCAGCCTTGTACGATGTGCCTTGAATCGGCGTGTTCTTGCTGACGGCCTGCTTCGAAATACCCGGCGTAATGTAGATTCCGAACTTCATCCCGAGACCGTGGAGGTAATCAGCGACTGCCTTGATGCCATTGGTATCTCCATGCGCCGGGAACTTCGATGAATCGATCACCCAGCGGCCGTAGGGCCCGACCTCAGGACCCTGAGGGCCCGGACACGGGTACCAGAAATCGTCGAGGTTTACGTAGTTGTAACCGGCGCTCTGCAAGCCGGACTCCTTCAGTGCGCGCGCTTGCGCTTCAATCTTCGCTGCCGTAGGCTGCTTGCGCAGAAAGCTCCAACTGCTCCAGCCGAGAACGGGCGTCCGCTCGAGACCATTGTTCTCCGCCCTGATTTTCTGCAGTCCGTTTATACCTGCCAACAATATGATCACCAGTGCAGCCGTTAAGATATATCTCAGTTTCATAAAATGATTCCTTTCTGCCTCGTCAGCAAAATTGTGATTACTCGTAGCGCAGAGTAGTCCCGCCCCTGCGGGACCACTCTGCGGTTCGTTTGCTAAAAATCAGAAGACGCAGAGTTACAGAACAGCTCCGCCTCGTCTCATTCTAAACCCCAGTCAGCTTCCCTGATCGCGGACGTTAGAGATCAATCTCTGCGCCAGCCCGGCAGGCAATGGCATCTCGAGAACTCCGCAATCAGTTTGCGTAACGCGCTAGAATGCAGTCTATGACAAAAAGAGCGATCTCTGCTGGCGCCGTGCACAGTCTGCCAGCAGACCTGCGGAAAGTTCTCATTTCTGACCCTGCCGCGCTGGCAAAATGGGAGGATATAACGCCACTCGCGCGCAATGAGTGGATCTGCTGGGTGATCTCCGTCAAGAAACCGGAAACCAGAAGCCAGCACATTGAGCGCGTCCGCACGGAACTTAAGGAAGGAATGCGCCGGCCTTGTTGCTGGCCAGGCTGCCCTCACCGCTGAAAGAAGCACCGCAGCCTGCAAGCCCCAGCCCGCGTAGGGGACCCGCTGGTTAAGGAGAGCGGGAGCCCAGAGGGCTCCCCTACCCGGCATTCCCGCTCAGAGCGTAAAGAACAGGCCGATGCTGGCCGCCGACATGACGGCGAATGTGGTCCAGCCGAGCCAGCGCAGGGCCGCCGGGTTGGTCCTTTTTCCCATCACCCGCGGATTGCTGCTGAGCAGCACCACCAGCAGGATGACAGGCGGGGAAAGCACGCCATTGAGAATCGCCGCCAGGAATAGCATTCGGACGGCGCCAATGCCCGTAAAATCAAGGGCCAGCGCCACCGCCATGGAAGCAGCGATGAAGGCGTAAAAGTGCCAGGCGCGCCGCGGCGTCTTTTCGAGTGAGCCAGGCCAGCGCGCCGCCTCTGACACCGCATAGGCCGACGAGCCGATCAGGGCCGGGACGCCGAGCATGCCGGTGCCGATCAGGGCGAGGGTGAAGAGCCAATAGGCGCCGCTGCCGGCGAGCGGGCGCAGAGCCTCGGCGGCCTGCCGGGCTGTCTGGATATGTGTTTGGCCGTGGGTGTGCAGCGTGGCGGCCGCCGTCAGAATAATGAAATACATGATGGCATTCGAAATAAACATGCCCACCCCGACATCCAGCCGCGCCTGGCGCAGATTGGCGCTGATGCCGCCCGTCCGGCGAGAGAATCCGCTGCGCGCTGCATTTTTCTCCTCGACCTCCTGCGTTGCCTGCCAGAAGAACAGGTAAGGAGAAATGGTGGTGCCCATGATGCCCACAAACATGGCCAGCGATTCCTTTGACCATTCCAGATGCGGGACCAGCGTGCCGAGCATGGCCCCTTTCCAGTCAAACCCGGCCAGAAACGCGGTGACGACGTAGGCGAAAAGCACCAGCGTCAGCCAGCGGAAGATGTTTGAAATGCGGCGGTAGGAGGCGCCAAACAGCACGCTGGTGATGACGGCCGTGTAGATCACCGTCCAGATTACGGCTCGGATTCCCGTGGCCAGTTGGGTGGCTTCCGCCATGCCTGCCAGGTCCGCGCTGGCATTCGTCAGGCTGACGGTCACCAGCAGAATGCAGGTCCCCCACAGCACCCAGCCGGGATAGCATTCGCGCACCAGCGCGCTTAGTCCTTTGCCTTTCACGGTGCCCAGGCGCGCGCTCATCAACTGCATTGCGGCTATGAGCGGGAATGAAAACAAGGCGGTCCACAGCATCCCGTAGCCGAAAGAGGCCCCGGCCATCGAATAAGTTGAGATGCCGGACGGATCGTCATCCGAGGCGCCGCTGATCAGGCCCGGCCCGAGGCTTCCGATAAAGTTTGAAAACCTCGCCGCGAGGCCGGCAGTGGCGCCGGCGCGGCCCGCCTGTGCGCGGGCCTTGCGGGCCTGCGAATCGGTTTGGGGAGCATGACCCATCCTGGTCCTGATGCTTTCACGGCGCACCCTCCCCAGAGGCCGCTCTTGAACGTGACCCCCATGCTTTAGATGCATTTTCAGGGATGTTCTATGCAATTTCGCGCGCAAGCGGGTGCCTGGCGTGCCTGTAAAGGCGGCGGCGTTATCCGTGGAAGCCGGGTAGGGTGAACCCCGCCGGTCCGGCAGTCGTCGCACCATTACAGGATGAAATAATACTCTGCCAGAGCATTTACTGACAGATGAATAGCATTAATAAAGATGCGCTCTGCGCCTTCGCGGGCGGGTGGCGCAGACATCGCGCTGTTTGCGATGTCCGCGGATGTAGCGGCGCTCTCCACAAGTCATCCTGAGCGTAGCGAAGGATCTGCTTTGGTTGGAATCTCGAATCTGAAATGTTGACTTCCGTTCGGTTCCGTCTGCTTCGTGCCGCCTGCCTATGCTATCGTGAGGCGCCGAAAGCGGCTTCGCGGCCGGCTCGCAGTTCCAAACTGTAGGATCAATCGGGGCGCCGGGTGTAGGTGTGCGTCACGTAGACCTCTCCCGAAAGCACGACGCTCGGCTGTTCTTGCGCCTCGAACATGGAGGTCGCGGTCAGCATTCCGCGGCGCATCTCCGCCTTGGTGATCAGAAGGTCTTCGGTCACGTTCGCCGTGCGCCCGTCTGGAAAAGTTACCAGGTAAGAGAGGGTCCCCGTACCGTCGCGATTGACGAAGTAGGTGCCCGCAAGGCCAACCGTAACGATGTTTCTCGATCCGTCGGAGTTGGGCTGATTCACAATCACCGAACCGCGCGCTGAACCCAGGCCGTTGAAAGTGACCACGCCGAAACTGGACGCCACAAGCCCCGCATAGGTGCCGACAAAAGCATAGCTGCCGTTGATGCTCGCGGTAGAGTAATCGCGGTGTTCCTGCGAAGCGTCATTCCCGTCCTGTCCGGCCAGCACCGTACCGGGACCGGGCCGGATGTAACTGGTCAACAGAAGAACCGCTAAGGTCAGGGCGCTCGCACGGACCGCCCACTCAAGAGCCTTTCGCATCGGATATTTCCCTTCCCGGCCGCTCATTCGGCCATTCGAGTTTCGCATGTGGCGAAGGATGCTTGCATTGTAGCGTCTGCGATCTCGCGTAGCGACAGAATTATGATCGCCGCGGCTGGCGCCGTAGCACAGGCACTCCTGCCTGTGTCGGAGCCCTTTCCACCTTAGCCAGGAGTGGCTGGGCTACTTTCGCGGCTGGCGGATACTTGGGCTTTCGACTGTCTCCGATCCCGTACCCGCGTCATTTCGAGGGCCGACGCGGTTGATCGGCCCGAGGAATCTGCCCTGAAAATTTCGGTCACGCGGCGACGGATGTTTGAAGAGCAACTTTGTAGCCGAGCCGTTCCAGGCGTTTAACGTAATAGCGCCTGAGTCGGTCGGGCTCGAGATGGTCGAAGAAGTCGCCGCCTAAATCGGCGTAAGTGGTTCGAGCCTTGAGCATATGGTAGAAGATCACCAGCATCGAGTGGCCCACCGCCACCAGCGCCCGCTTCTTGCCGCGGCGTCCCACCAAGCGCCGGTACTGGGATGCCAAGTAGGTGCTCTTGGTGTGGCTGGCTGCCCAGGCGGCCTGCACGAGGCTGCGTTTCAGCCATCGATTGCCGGGCGTGATGCGTTGCCGCTGGCGCTTTCCCGCACTCTCTTCATTGCCCGGACACATCCCGGCCCAGGACGCCAGGTGTTGGTGGGTCGGAAAGCGGCTCATATCGACTCCCGCTTCCGCCATGATCACCTGGGCCACCCGACGATCGACACCCGGCACCTGATCCAGGCGTTCGATCTCATCGGCAAAAGGGCGCGTTTGCTCATCGATGCGGACCTCCAACTCGGCCAGCAGTTCCTCCTGCTGCGCCAGTTGTTTCCACAGCAGCCGCAGCATGAAACGATGGTGCTCGGTCAGGCGTCCTTGCAGCGCTTTTTCCAATTCCGGGATCTTGCTCCGCAACCTCCGTTGCGCCAAGCCGGCCAGCCTCACGGGGTCCTCTTCACCCGCCATCAACCGCTCCAGAATGCTCCGGCCCGAGACGCCCAGCACCTCCGTCGCCACCGAAGCCAGCTTGATATTGGCGTCTTCCAGCACCTTATGGATGCGGTTCACGGTGCGGATCCGTTCCTCCACCAATTGGGTGCGGTGGCGGGTCAGGTCACGCAACTCCCGCTGCGGCCGAGGCGGGATGAAGCTGCTTTTGAGCAACCCGTGTTGCAACAGTTGCGCGATCCACTGACAGTCCCGAAGGTCACTCTTGCGCCCCGGCACCTGCTTCAGGTGATGGGCATTCACCAGGACCACCGTGAAGCGGCTCTCCAGGATGTTGTAGAGGGGTTTCCAGTAGACTCCGGCGGGTGGCGCAGATACGTGCTTGTCGTGTCTGCGGTCTCGCGCAGCGAGAGGCTCTTGCTTTTTTTCATTCCGCCCGGTCCATTGCAGTGATCGACGCGTCCTGCTGAAAATAAAACCGCCAGCTTGACCACAGCCGCCTGACGCCATAATGCCGCAGATCCTGTACCGCGCCATTTTAACCCCACTCAGCTTCGCTGACCGCAGACATCGAAAATCGATATCTGCGCCACCCGCCCGGACCATTAGGCGTCGTGTCGCAGCCCGGCTCCGCCTGCCGCTATAGTAAGCCAATCAGCTCCGCTGATCGCAGACCCCAGCAATCAGGGTCTGCGCCAGCCGCGCTCGCCTTTGGATTTTCGATCCTGCGCCACCCGCCTATTTAATATAGAAAAAAAAGCTTACGATGCTGAGGCAAACAGCAAGCATGCCATAACTGCGTGAAGTATCTTTTAGCAGCGCCAATATCCCTGTCGCAAGCGAAAGCAAGAACGCAGCTCCTCCCCAAGCGGCGAAGACTGCCTGTAGGCTTGCGTCGGCCTGCCACAACCCCCTCCAGTACAAATAGCGCACCAGAGCAAAAATCACGATTGCGTCAGTAACAGTGATGAATATCGATAGGGTACCCCAAAAATTCCTCTGCGCAAGATTTCTCATATTGGCGCTCTCCTTGTTTCCTCTTGAATGATCATTCGCGAATGGAAATCTCGTACGGATTAAATCCTAGGGGTGACATGCTGCGGAGCCTGGATAGAGTCCAAGTACATCTAAAGCCAAATGGCCCAAGGGTAGCGCAAGCCCGCTGGGGTCAACCACCGATGGTATTGGAGACTGTGCCCAAGGATTTATCGCGTCAAAATGATAGTCACCAGTCGTCGGTGTGCGTGGGACCTGTCCCGAACTCTTGTTTATTGCGACGTGGGCCGAGCAAAACGTCAACTTGTCCCTTAGGTCAAGTTGACCGGGATGAAAAAAGTCGGCATAGTCCTGCACGTTTTGGACGAAGCCGGAATTCTTGAACTTGATCACCGTCTGGGGGAACGAGAACGCTGATGTAAACGTTCCAGTCGTAGGACTGTCTGCGGTGAAATTTATGCCGGGAATGTCCAGGACCATCGTGGCGTTACCCAACGTGGTGGTTTCCCAATGCCCCGTCGTCAGATGCAAGACGTCACCGCTCTGGGCGAACTGTGGCGGAACCCACTCGGAAGCCCGGACCGGGATTTGCATCACGTCGAACACATCGTAGCCGCCGACGGTCCAGTAGTCGTACCCTCCTGTCGACGACCAGTGATTGCACACTGGATCCATTAAGCAGTGGAACCTAAATTCCGCCTTGAGAAGCCCCTGTGGAGATTGCAGCCCCAGCGGGTCGGTCAAAGTCGTGGGATTGTTCCCCACGTAGGCATAGCGGTTGAGCGACTGCGGATTCGCCACGTCCCCGCCCAGCGGGTCGGACGTCATCCAGCGGCCCAGAGCAGAGCTGAGTTCGCGAGTGGCCGAAGGGATTACAGGGTCGTTGACCTGCCAATCGAGGCCCATTACCACCTCCGACTGCCGCGCGCCCTGCTCCTGGAACACCCCGCCCCAGGGATAATGTGTCACGTCCCACTGCACGGCCCCGGCCGGGTCGGTTTCCATGGTGGTGGAACCCACGGCATCCGAGTGATCGATGTAGGCGCTCGCCCCGCCCATATTCAGCCGCTGCCCCGCGATCTGCGACCAGTAGACGTTCCAGCCCGTCCAGTTCTGGCTCGGCCACTGCGCAAAGGCTCCCGTTCGCTGGCCGAAAAGGTCAATCGGATAGGTCAGCGTCATGGGGTCAATGCCCTGGTAATCCTGCACCCGCTGCCCCAGCGCATTATACGTGGGGTATTGCCACTGCCCCGACGAGTAGGAATGCTTCACCCGCCCCTCGGCGTCGTACTCGTAGGTGGACCATATGTCGTTCAACTGGTTGCCGGCCG